>NZ_CP108072.1 GCF_036178845.1 Streptomyces sp. NBC_00271
CCGAAGGGCTCGCCACACGCCGCCAGTTACGCGCTCTCGGCCTGCGGCCCGCAGGACAGGAGCCGATCATCCTGAGGTGCCGGCCGTGCGGGTACTGGCCGGGCCGCGTCTGCACGAGGCCCACCTACCTGTACCGAATCGACCGCGCCAAGCCCGTCCGGCCGATGACTCTCGCTCAGGAGCGGGCGCTGGACCGGGCGATGGAGGCACGCACCCGCTGCCCCAAGTGCAGGCGCCGGTATCACCACTGTCTGCCGCTGCGCACGCTCGGCAGCTGCCTGGAGTGCCATGACGGCACCCCCGCCGACCCCGCCACCTACATCACCCCGGCCCCCGGGCATGGCCTGGCGGCCTGACCAGCACCCACCACCTGAGCAACCGTGAGGAGCACCGCAACCCATGACCACTGCCACCTCTGCCCCGGTCACCGACACGGACAAGAACCTGGACAAGACCCTGGACGCCTCCTTGGCGACGGTCGCGGGAGAGATCGCCCGCACCGACGGCAAAGCGTCCTTACTACTGGCCTTCAACGGCGCCGCCCTCGCCGGACTCGCCTCGGTCGTCGACCGCCGGCTACCGATCGTCACGCAGGCCTGCGGCGCGGCCGCCGTCCTCGCCCTAGCCGCGGCCGCCGTGCTGCTGCTCCTGGTCGTCCGTCCTCGCCTGCACGGTGACGACCGCGCGTCATTCCCGTACTGGGCACGCCTGGACGACACCGCGATCCGCGCCTGCATGCAGGGCGACACCCGCGCTGCTCGCATCCGCGTGCTGTCCCGGATCGCCGTCAGCAAGTTCCGCCAGCTGCGGCGCGCGGTCGACCTGAGCCTGGCCGCCCTGGTCCTGCTCCTCCTGGCCGCCCTCGGCGCCCTGGTCTGAAGGTCCCCCGTCCTGCCCCGCACCGCATCGTCACCAGGCGCGGGCGGGGCCGGGCAGAGGACCGGCCAGCCCGGCCCGGCACCACCCGCCCCGCAGCCGCCTGTCCGGCGGCCCATCACGATCCGCCTCGACTACGGACAAGGAAGCCGCCCATGGCCACCCAGACCCAGCCCCAGGAACACACCGAAACCTTCGCCACGCTCAGCGACTTCTTCAGCGCGCACCTGGCCGCACTCATCGGAGAGGAAGCGCCGCGGAACACCACCCCGGCCGGCTTCATCGACCTGATCGAACGCGTCCGCGATGTCCTGGGCACCGCCAGCGCCGGCTACCTGCAGGACGCCCACGAGGACCTGGACGACGCCGGCACCTACCTCACCGACGCCCTGACCAGCACCGCAGGCGACCAGCGATCCCTTCTGGCCTGGGCGTGTACGCATTTACGGGATGCCATCGAAACAGCCCGCTGAACCGTGCATCGAGCGCACTTTGTTTCGCGGATGGGTGCCTGGCGATAGAGGGCCCCGGGACGGCCGCAGCATCGGCTAAGGCGCTCGACCGCCCCGAGCGCTCCCATTCCCCGTCACGAGATGGAAGCACCATCCAGCATGCCCGACCGCCTGGTCAGGGCGGAATCGAATGATCAAAGCAAGAGGCGCACCCCACCGCCTGGACAGCACAGGGTGCGCCTCTCTCATGCCCGCCCCGAGGGGCGAGAACAGGAGCCATCATGCCCGCCACAACAGTCTTACGTCCGCGGTCCCGCACATTGATCATCGCGGCCACCGTGCCGCTCGCGCTGGCCGCGCTGCTCGCCGACGACGTCCGCGTGCGCCGCCAGCTGGACGCCGCCCGCAAGGACCCGCTGACCGGACTGCCCGGCCGCGACGCCCTCACGGACCGCACCAAGCGTCTCGCCCGCACTCACCGCGAGCAGCTGCACGTCCTCATCGCCGACGCCGACGGCCTGAAGACCGTCAACGACAGCCTCGGGCACGCGGCCGGCGACGCCCTCATCGCCGCCATCGGACACCGCATCGGAGCATGGGCCGCCGCCCGCGGCGGGCTCGCCGCACGCCTCGGAGGCGACGAATTCGGCGCCGCTCTCCTGCTGCCGCCCACCGCAACGCTCCGGGAGACAGCGGCGCTGCGCGAGCAGCTGGAGCAGCCCGTCGACCACAACGGGCACATCCTGCGCCCGGCGGTGTCCATCGGCACGGCCCGCGCCGTCGACCTGCCCGACGCCGCCAGCGCTTCCCGTCTTCTGCGCGGTGCGGACATGGCCATGTACCGCGTCAAGACCGGCGAGCAGCCGCATGGCTACCTGGCGACGCGCCACGACGCCTACACGCCCACGGTCCACGGGCGCCGCCCGGGCCGCCCCGGCACCCACCTGCCCGTCAGATGAGCGCGCCCGCCCGGCGCCGCGGCAAGGCGCCGCTGTGGGAGGCGGGCCTCATCCCGGTTCCCGGCGGCCTCCTGGACTGGCGGGACGCCCGGCATTTCGACCGCTGGCAGGACCTGCCGTGCGTGCTCTGCGGTGCCCCCACGCCGATGCGCTCCCACTACGGCGAACCCGCGCACAAGGTCTGCGCTGAGGACTGGATCAGCGCGAACCCCACCGAGGCGCGCCTCGGCAGGTTCGCCTCCGACGCGAAGCCCAAACGCGTAAGCGACTACGACGACCACGCCTGAACTTCCCCTGCATTCATCACTCCGCAAGGAGGGCTCACCCATGAGCCGAACTGCCAAAGCCCCGGCCACGATCGAGGCCGACCCCCGGATCCTCTTCCCCCACACCGACGCCCCGCTGGCGTGCCGCACGAACCCGGACTGGTTCGCCCACGAGCACGGCCAGAACAGCAAGGACGACCTGGCCCGCATCGAGCGCGCCAAAACGGCCTGCAGCGGCTGCCCCATTGCCGCCGGATGCCTCAAGTGGGCGCTCGCCAACCGCGAGCTGACCTCCACCGGCATCTGGGCGGCGACCACCGCCCGGCAGCGCACCGGTCTGCGTCAGCGGCTCCAGCTGCGCCACGGGCTCGACTGGGTCGGCGTCGTCGCCCAGGCCGACCGCGAACGCGCCCGCCACAGCGAGGCCCGCCCGCCGGCCCCCGACCCGGTCCAGCTCGCCAGCCCCATGTGGTCCAGCAGCTACGAGCCCTGGACCAAGCCGGTCACCACCGACCAACAGCAGCGCAACCGCGAGCTCCTGGACCTCGCGCAGCGCACTATCCGCACCCCTCGCCCCACCGAGACCCTGGCGGAGGTCAGCTGATGGACACCACCCACGTCGCCGTCGATGGCTGGGTCGACGCCATCCCCGCCCCCGGCCCGCGCGGCACCGCGACGTTCGACCTGATCGTCCGCCCCGCCGACGCGGACACCACCGCCACCGACACCCCTGACACGGTCGTCTCCTGTACCAGCGGAGCCCCTCAGATCACCCACGCGTTGCTGACCGACATACAGCCCGGCGACCTGCTCCGTGTCAGCGGCAACCTGGTCCAACCCCTGGCGCCCGGCGCGGCCGCCCGGCTCACCGTCCACGGCCTGGAGGTCCTGGACACCGGGCTCATCCCGGTACTGCGCGACATGGTGCTGGACCGGTACGGCGACTACTGCGTCATCTTCGACGCCGACCGCGACCAGGTCCCCGTCTTCACCGCGCTCGGTCAGTGGGTCGGCATGGCTGACAACCCCGACGCCATTGCCACCCTGATCGACATCCACGAGCGCGTGAACGGCGGTGACGCCTGATGCCCACGACCACTCCGCAGGCCCGCACCGTCTTGGAGTGGTTCCCCGCCGGGGGCCTTCGCGGCTCCTGGTCGGCGGAAGAGTATGCCGCCGACCAGCGCGTCCAAGGCACGGACGCTCAGGTCGTGATGGACCTGGGCAGCGACCAGTTCCTCGTGGTCACCGACACCACCGAGTAGCACCGCACACCCCGAGCGCCGCGCCCACCCTCACATGGGCGCGGCGCTCCCTTGGAGTGGAGTGCCAGTTACGTCAGCGGTCGTTCCTCCGCGTCTTCCGGAGGTGTCGCCCGGGCCGGGGCCGGTAGCGGCGGGGCTTCGGTATGCCGGGCGAGGCGGCGTTGCAGGTCGATGTGGCGGAACTGGTAGACGGGTCCGACCTGCCGCAGAACGCCCCGCACCTGGTGGGCGTCGGCGAGGAAGGCCATGAGGTGGCGTGGCAGGGCCCCCCGGTGCCGGGCAGCCAGGTACAGGCGGCTGAGGGTGAAGTCGCCCCAGGCAGTGCGGTGGAGGGCGGCGGCGAGCCCGAGGACCAGTCCGCTCCAGGAACCGAAGCCGCAGCCGAGCACGGCCTCGTAGGTCAGGTCGACGTCGTAGCCTTGCAGGCCAGCGTTCACGTACGCCACCAGGAAGTTCAGCATGAGTCCGGCCAGAAGGCCGATGAGAACGCCGGTGCGCAGAAATCCCCAGAAGGTCTTGCGGTCCTGATGGAGCAGGGCCGGGGGGCTCGTCACCGAGCCGAGATCGGCTGGAGCGGCGTTCCACGCGGTGGTCAGCCAGCAGACAAGCCCGGCCACGGCACCCCAGCCAATGCCAGCCACCCGGTCGAGGACGAGGTCGAAGACCGTGCCCACGAGGAGTGCGGCCCCGATGCCGAGGAAGAGGGAGTGGCGGTTCCAGGACCAGCGGCTCCGGGCCGCCGGGGTGTGACCTCCCCCTAGCCGGAACGCGTAGCTGAGCAGCCACCCCACGACCAGGTAAGCGGCGCACGCCAAGGCGTACAGCCAAGACAGCGACCCCCGCAGGCAGGCAGGGTCCCAGCCCAGAAGGCAGCCGCTGCCCTCCCAGCCCAGAAGCCAGAGCAGGCCCTGCGTGCCTGCGTCGTAGAAGGCGACCTGCTCCACCGCCTACGGCTCTGTCCACCGTCCCGGCGGACAGAGCCGTAGGCCAACTTCCTGTCTGTTCGCGATCAGACTGCAATGATGAAGGTCATGGACGCTGTGATTGGCATCAGGGGTGGCGACGAGGTTGGAGAGCTGGCCGCGCTAGTCGGTTGGCTCCGCGCGGAGCGTGAGTTGCAGGGCGCCGTCCAGGTCGTGCGCGGGGACATTGCAGCCACGGAGCTCGGCAGCGGGCTTGACGTGATCAGCGTCGCTGTAGGTTCCGGCGGAGTCGGTGTGGCGTTGGCCCAGTCACTGTCCGCGTGGCTGGGCGCCCGGCGTTCAGATGTCAAGGTGACCGTCACCGCCAATGGCCGCACGGTCGAGGTCGATGCTCGGCGCGTCAGCGACCCTGTCGGACTGATCACCCGGATTCTTGGCGGCGACGATGACCCTGGGAACTGATCGAATCGACCGGTCCGGTTCACATGCCGTGCTAATCGGCGTCTCCGCCTACCAGGATCCATCCTTCCCGTCCGTGCCCGCTGCGAAAAAGAGCATGCAGGGCGTGCACGGGATGCTCATCGACGAGGAGTTGGGCGGCTGGTCCACCGACCAGATCACTCCCATCCTGAATCCCATCGACTGCCGTCGTGTGATGAGCGATCTGCGCCGCCATGCTCAAAACACCCACGGTGTGCTGTTGCTGTACTTCGTGGGCCACGGCACCGTCACCATGAACGGGGACCTCGTACTCGCCGTGAGCGACACTCTCGCCGACGAACCGGACGTAACCGGACTCGAGTACTCCAAGATCCGGAGCGTTCTGCTCGGAAGCCCCGCCAAGGTGAAAGCCGTTGTGCTGGACTGCTGTTACTCCGGTCGGGCCATCGATGTACTCGCAGGGGATCGGCAGCACTTAGCCGACATAACCGATGTACGAGGCACCTACACCCTCACCGCAGCCGATCGAACCGCGCACGCGGGGCAAGCCGACACTTATACCGCCTTCACCGGTGAACTGCTTGACCTGATTGGTGCAGGGGTCGCTGACGGCCCGCCCGTGCTGACCTTCGCGGAGCTGTATCCCCACCTGAGGCACAGGCTGATCGCCCGGAATCTCCCGCATCCCAACCAGCGCGGCACGGACACCGCTGACCAATGCCCGGTGGCCAAGAACGCGTCCGTCAAGACCCCGACTGCCGGGCAGGCAGCATCTCCAGCGCGCCTCGGAGCACCTGCCCATGCCGTGGACGTGGCACCGCCAGCGCAGCCCAAGAGGCCAGACCCGGCGACGACTGCCGACCTGTCCACGAAGACCCGGTTGCCCAGCTCGGTCGGCTCTCGGGAGGTCTCCTCGCCGCAGCTCAAGGCCTTGGCTGGAGGGGATGCCAGCCGGGCGAAGCTGCCTGCGCCCCGCCGCGGTATCCGGCGGCGTGACCTGATGCTGAGCACACTCGCGGTCGCCGGTACAGGCGTTGCCACCGCGACGGTGATACGGCTGCACAGCGGCAGCGCGGGCACGGCAAAGACCACCAGCAAGATCAGCGGCGAGGGCACCGGCACCGTCCTGTTCAGTCCCGACGGCAAGACCCTGGCCACATGTGGCAACGAGGGCTTCCGGCTGCGGGATTCAGCCACCGGCCGCAGCATCGCCCTACTGAATGACCAGGACCGTCCGGGAAACCTGGCGTTCAGTCCCGACGGGAGGACCCTCGCCACCGGCGGTATAGACGGCATCCGGCTGCGGGATCCGGCAACTGGTGTCATCACTGTTGACCTCCAGAGCGACCACTCGGTCACTGGACTGGCGTTCAGTCCCGACGGCAATACTCTGGCCGGCGGAGTCGGCCTCGACGCATACGGCAGCAAGGGGATCCGCTTGTGGAGCGTGGCGAAGGGCGGCACGAAGGCCACCTTCACCGTCCCCCTGAACGAGCAAGCCATACACGCCCTGGTATTCAGCCCCGACGGCAGAAACCTCGTCGGAGGTTCGGCGTTTGCCGATGAAGGGCGGTGCTGGCTGTGGGAGGTCGCCACCGGCCGCATCTCTGCCACCGTCCTCAAGGAATCGACTATCTCGGCCGCCTTCAGTCCGGACGGCAAAACCGTCGCCACCGGCGGCGTGCACGGAGTCCGCCTGTGGACCACGCGCACCGTTCGGGCGGTCAGCACCTTCACTGGCGACTACACCGCTTCCGTGGCCTTCGGCCCGTACGGCACCACACTCGTCACCGGCGGCGTGGGCGGCGTCCGGGTATGGGACGTGGCGACCGGGCACCTCATCTCCAGGCTCACCGAAAACGACACCGACACGGTGGCAGTGAGCCCGGACGGGCAGGTGGTCGCGTCCGGGAGCATCGGGCAAGGCTTCGGAGTCTCGGAGTCACCAACAGAACCGCAGGAGTCCGGCTTCTGGCTGTGGAAGCACCCAGCGAGTGCCCCCACACTCACGTCCCGTTCCTCAGCCCACGTAGGTCCCCACCGTGTTTGAAAGTCGGGCCTTCGCTTGCGGAGACGAGAGACGGTAACCCAATCCCCGCCGGCGAGTTGACGACGACGGTCCGCCACCTGCAGCTGCCGAACGCCCCGAGGCTCACGGGGAGCCAGAACGACCTCAATTCCTGTTGAGCTCGTGCCCGGATTCGAGCCCGGCTCTTGGTCGCCCACGCCGTCTGCGCATCACAGTCTGCCCACAGCGGCGGTCTGCCGAGGGCTTTGATCATTTCCTTAAAGTGCATGCGGACTCACCGAACTCCTTGCCCGCGAACTTCGTGCGCGTGGCCGTCAGATCGAAGTCGAGCGCCTTCACGTTCATCTGCCGCGCGTACTCAAGACGCCCGCCAACGGCACCGCCCACCCCAGCCCCACGCAGGAGGCCACCCGATGAAGCGTCTCTTCCGCCGCCGGCTACGGTCGCGCGCCCGGCGCCTCGCCCCCGAGGACCAGACCGCCGTCGACCAGTTCCGCGCGCTGCTCGCCGCCCCGCGCGACCCGAAGCCCTGGGCCCCCGGACGCTGCCAGGACGTCGCCGTACGCGTCGGACCGTTCGTAGAGAGGGGCTCACACCCGCCCGGGCGACGACCACGGGCCCGCCATCATCGCCGTCGCCCTGCAGCACCCCGGCGGCTCGCACGCCCCCTACGGCGACCGCTACCGGAAGCTAGGCTGGCTGCGCTGCGAGACGACCACGATCCTCGGTGCATGGAACCCGGCCTACGCGCCGCTCACCCACGCTGCGGCGGGTCTGGACCTCCCCGACGACGTCGGCATGGCCCCGGTGAACTACGGCGTCCACGTCGAAGCGCGCCGCAGCGACGGCACCGGGCACACGCTGCTCCGCCTCGGCCCCTACTTCCAGACCTGGCTTGTGGGCCACGACGCCGACCGCCTCAACACTGAGTTGGCGGGCAAGGCCGCCACCATCGTCCCCGGATTCGCGGTCACCGCGAAAGGCGCGTCCTTCGACGTCAGCGACCACGAGGGCTACGGCGACCCGTACGAGACCGATGCCGCCGTGCTCCTGGCGGCCGCGATCGCCCGGGAGGTGTCGGCGTGACCACGGCCCTGTACGAGATCGAGACCCGAGGCTGCCGACGACACCACGTATCCCGTCGAGCAGATCTGGAATCCCGGCGGGGACGCCAAGGAGCACGGCTCCTCGCCTACAGCGGCCTGTACATCACCGGCATCGGAGGGGCGGGCGACGACGGCGCCTACCCGGCCACCTTTGTAGCCCTCGGGCACCAGACGTGGTCCGCCATCATCGAGGAGGCCGCCGGCCGACCTTCCTCCGATCGTGATCAGTGACCTCTTCGGCGTCAGCGCTACCAGCGCTCACAGGTGGGCTCGGTTCGCCCAGGACAGCTGGACGGACTACCTCGCAGCCATCCAGGCCATCGAATAGCGCAAGGTTGGAACGTCTCTGCGAAACCAGGGGCGGTGCCGGTACGTGTCTGATGGAGTGTCGTGGTGACGGCTCGGTGCCACACATCCCAGGGCCGGATCTGATCTCTCGGGAGGAAGAGCGAGGATGCTGTCGGAAGCAATGACCGCGCTGGCCGCGGCGGGAGGCACTGCGTTGGTTCAGGCCGCCGGCACAGATGCATGGACAGAGTTCCGCCAGCAGGTGGCCCGTTGGTTCGGCCGAGGAAATCCGCAGCGCGAGAACGCAGCAGTGGGGCGCCTCGACCAGACTGCAGTCCTGCTGGAGACGGCCGGGCCGACCGAGGTGGAGCGGGTGCGCCTCGGTCAGGTGGCGGCGTGGCAGGCCCGTATCGAAGACCTGCTGGAAAGCCTGGATGGCACGGAGCAGGGCCAGGCCGCAGAGGAGTTGCGCGCGCTGCTGGCCCAACACGCCTCCCAAGGCGCGGGGTCGGCCGGCCAGGGCGGGCTGGCCGTCGGCGGTGATTATGGCTCGGTCGCAGCTGGCGTCGTGCACGGAAATGTGAGCCTAGGCCGCCCCGCCGACGGGCACACCTCTCCAGGACCGGAGAACGATCCGGACGACGACTGGCCGCGGGAGTCCTGATCCGTGGGTGACATTGCCAAGGGCGTCCTTGGGGGTGGATGGGCGCTGGTCGTCGGCTGGGTGCTGCCCGCCGCGCTCAATCTCGCGGTCTTCTTTCTCGCTGTCGCCCCCAGCATGCGGCGGACCGCAGCCATCGAGCGTGTCTGGCCTGGCTCGGCCAGTCAGACGGCCTTGCTGCTCCTTTGTGCCGCCGTTCTCTTCGGCATCGTGCTCAATGCACTTCAGACCCCCCTCTACCGGATCCTTGAGGGTTATCTGCTGTGGCCACGCAGCGCGTACGACCGTGGATGCAGACGTCAGCGGGCCCGCAAAGAGCGGATCGCTGGTCTGATCACCCGTCCGGAGGGACGCACTCTGGTACAGCGTGCACTCCTTAACGAGCAGATGGCTCGCTACCCGGCGGATGACGACCAGATCGCCCCGACTCGGCTCGGCAATGCGATCCGTCGCTTCGAAGAGTACGGCCACAACCGCTTCCGGCTTGATACGCAGGTGCTGTGGAACGAGCTGAGTGCCGCCGCGCCCGAGCAGGCGCGCCGCCAGGTGGAAACGGCACGTACCAACGTGGATTTCTTCGTGGCATTGCTGTACGGGCACGGGGTGGTGGCGGTGCTTGCGTTCCTCGCCCTGGGCTCAGCCGGGGCTGAGCGGCCCCTGCTGGTCGTCACTGCCATCACACTGTGTGCGCTCATTCCGCTGTGGTACCGCTCCGCGGTGTACGCCACCGACGAGTGGGCCGCCGCTGTACGGGCCATGGTGAACTTGGGCCGCAAACCGCTGGCCGACGCGCTCGGACTGGTACTGCCGCAGCAACTGTCTGAAGAACGCACTATGTGGCAGCTCATTACCCGGATGTCCCGGCGTCCCTACCGGGATGCTGCAGACACGGCCTTCGCACCGTACCGGGCTGCGCCACCAGATCCGAACTGTCCATTGCATCCACAGGCTCCCGGCCCGGGTGCGTGATGTATACCGTGCTGGATGTCCTTGTAGAGGAGCCACACCCATCCCCGAATAGCGCATGGTTGGAACACTGCCTCTTCCCCAGTCCCCACCACGTAGGGCAACCCCTTCCGGCGCTGCCGGATCATGACGAGGCCCCTGGCTGCGGAGTTCAATGCCGCGGCCAGGGGCCTCGTTGCGTATTCAGGCCCGGAAGGTTTCCGGACTACTCCCTGCTCCCCTGCGACCGGCGCTTCCGGATGCGGCGGCGCTTCAGGACCTTGCGCAGCAGCCAGGCGCCGAAGCCGCCCACGAGGGAGCCGAAGACCGCGCAGCCTGTGGTTGCCGCCCCAATCCCCCGGAACGCGAAGACCGCAACTCCGGTGTAAAGGGCCGCCGCAATCAAGAAGAGGAACACCGCGAACATGCTGTAGACGACGTCGTCACGCCGGTCCAGCCAGTCGAGCCGCTCCAGATCCTGCTCGATCAGTTCGGGTGTCAGGGAGTCGATTCGCTTCATGCGCCATAGGACTCACGTCCCGCCTCCCGTCTTGCACGCAGACGGAACCTTTCCCGAACAGAACGAAGCCCCGGCCGCTGCCTGGCCGGGGCTTCGCACGCGTCCTGCGTCAGGCCTACACGAGTATCCGCACGCCGTCCAGCGAGAAGTCCTCATGGTGGCTGCTGACGATCGTGCGCGCAGAGACGGCTACGACCGCCAAGAACATCACGATCGCCACCAGGACGACATGGATGACCGGTGCCGCTATATACATCTCAGGTGCCTCTCCTAGTTCCTGGTGTCGGTGGAGACACCGAAGGGGGCGTGGGACAGAGGGTCGTGCTCGGCCGTGCCGTCGCTCGCGCTGGTGCCCCCGTCGGCGATAGCCGCGATCATCAGCGCGTACGACTTCCAGTGGGTGGAAGCGGGTGCCTCGTCTGCGAGGCGTCGGTCGCTCTCCTCCAGGAAGGCGAATGCCTTGTCTTGAGGGGAGGACCGGGTCTCAAGCTGCATGAGTTCCTCCGGTAGGTGGCGTGCGTGTGGAAGTGGGATCCAGCCTGAATCCCCCCGGAGCCGCGATAGTCGCTGGTGATGTGAGTACCGCGGCCCCTAGGGGCGCCAGGTGATCACCGTCTAGTGTTCGACGTTTGACGCTTTGGCCATTGCCCTGCTCAGGTCTCGGGAGACGGTCGCCGCAGATATGCCCAGCGACCTGCCGATCTCTACACCGGTGAGCTGCGCGACGTGCGTCATCTCCCAGACCTTGTACTGCCTGGTGTCGGCGATGGCCCGTTCCACGTCCTGCAGCAGTTCGAAGAACGCGATGCCCGCAGTCGGGTCGCCCGCGTGAGGATCCTGGAACAGCCGACTCGTCTCCGGCAGTTCACCCGCCGCCACCTCGGGGGCGAGCCGTCTGAACTCGGAGATCGCTTTGTTCTTTGCGACCACGTAGGCCCAGGTGATGATCGGCTCCCGGAAGGCGTCGTCGCGTTTGATGTGGAGGTAGAGAGCAACGTCCACGTGCTGCACGATGTCTTCCCGGAGGTGACGGTCTCGGACCATGCGTGCGACGACATGGTCGATGCGCGGGTGCACCTCCTTCAGCGCCTCGGTGAACCTGGCCATCACCTTGGGGTGGATGGCCTGCGTCGGGGGGTCGACGCCATCCCCTTCGTACTTGGTGATCACCGGCGTCCTTTCGGAAGGAGTGGGGGACAGTTACTCCTTGGGACGCCATAGCGGCAGCAATCTTTCAGCATTCACCGTGACCTGGGTCACAAGTTTGTTGTCTCCGGTTCCCGACTGTGGCCACCTCGATCGCGTTGCGATGAAGGCGCTCGCTCATGAGCGGGTCCAGACAGCGAGGTCGCCTCCAGGCAGCGATACGAAGCGCCATCCTGCCGGGCCCGTGACCTGCCACGCTTCGAAGGACGGATCTGACGAGCAGGTCAGGCGGTGTCCTGTGTCGAAAACGAGACGCAGCGTGCCGGATTTGAACGCGACCGCCGACAGGGCCTTCGCTCCGAAGAGTGAGAGGGCCGCTGCGACGTCCTGCGATTCCGGTTTCAGGAGCACGGACGGGTTGGCGTGGACTGTCCCGTGCGAGAGGTTGACGGGTGCTTCCAGTGCGATCTCCCAGTCCGAGTCGAGGAGCAGCACGAGCCGGAAGTCCACGCTGATCTTGGTGACGCTCATCCCGCGAAGGTTCAGGGCCCACCGGTCCTCGTGTTCGACTGGACTCTCTTCAGCGCTCACTACTGCACTTTGGTTGATTCGACTGGCGAGAGCCATGGGATTTCCGGTGCCAGGACGGCATGGCTAGAACTATGTTCCGGCTGTGGACAACGAGCAGATCACCCCCAGCGCCCTCAATCGCGCGACTACGTTCGCTGAGACGGACGACTCGATTGAGTAAGACAGGACAGCAGGACGGCGTGCCGTTTCTGCTCTCGCCGCGGCTCCGGTCGGTGATTACGCCGTAATCACTTGGTGTTCGGGGCCGGCCGCCTCCTGGTGATTACGGCGTAATCATTTGTCCCTGCGGACCTGGGCAGTCTCAGTCCCTCTGGAGGCAGAGGCATCGGCCGCTGCGTCTCCCTGCCCGCTCACACGTTCAAGAAGCTGGCGGCCTGGTCGTAGGCCCCACCCTGCCTCCTAACGGCTCAGATGGGCCAGACGCAGTAGACAGCCGCGCTGACGAGGGGCCAGACAGACCACCTCTCCCCCGGGCCCCAACCAGTCCCGCAGACGGAGGGCGCGCGGAACCCAGCAATGGGGACGCGCGTCTCCACCAGGGCGCTGCGTGTTCTGGCCGCAAAGCCAAGACGAGGGGGACCTGGACATGCCGGGTAGTCCTGTCTGAGGCAGAACGACGTCTGTGGGATGCGTTTCCCAGAGGCCAAAGCATCAGCTTCGGGCCCTCGGTGCCTGGGCCTGGATCGGCATCCGAGACCATCGTGCGCGCCGAGATCATTGCCCGGCTCATGCTCGGTGAACGCGAGCCAGAAGCCGGGCATGTCCCTGCTTTGCGCGTACACGGGGCCAGAGTGACCGGAAAGCTTGATCTGTCTGGCTGCGACGTTCCCTACGCCCTCACGATGACGGGCTGCACGTTCGACCACGAACCTTGCCTGGAAGCCGCATCAACGAAACTCATCGACCTCACCGGCTCACGGCTGCCTGGTGTGCTGCTGCGAGACGCCCGCATCGCCGGCCTCCTCCGCCTCGCAGATTGCCGCAGCACGCATGCGGTCCGGCTCACACGGACTCACGTGACCGGCACAGCTGATCTGACAGGCCTGCACGTCAGCGGTGCTCCCCGCCCTTCACGCCGACAGCCTCGTGGTCGAGCGCGATCTGCTCTGCCGGGATGCAGACATCAACGGTGAGTTGCTGATGTGGAGCGCCAGGATCGGCGGGACTCTGGTCCTGGAGGGTGCCCGCATCGTCAATCCGGAGGGCGCGACTCTCAACGGAGACGGGATCGTGGTCGACGGCGGCCTGTTCGGCAGCGCCCGCCTGCCGGGTCACACACTCGTGTCTCAGGGGGTGCTGAGATTGCAGGATGCACGGATCTCCCGCTGCTGCGTGCTCAGCGGTGCACAGCTGAACAATCCCGCCGGTACGGCGGTGCGCGCCGAGCGGCTCCATGTGGACGGCCCGCTGGCCCCCGATTCAGCCGCAGTCGAAGGCACAGTCGAAGGCACAGTCCAAATTTCAGGGAGCGCCATCCAGGGCCCCCTTCAACTCCAGAGCGCACGATTCGACGGTGCCGGCCAGTGCACCTTCGACGCCTCACTCGCAAGAATCAGCGGCGACCTGGTCGGCACCTCAGGCTTATCGGCGCGCGGACAAGTCATTCTGGACGGCGCCCACATCGAGGGTTCGCTGGACCTGACGGCGGCACGTCTGCACAACCCGGGACGCCAGACGCTGTCAGCCCGACGGCTGCGCGTCGCGGGGCGCATCAACTGCCGCGGCCTGTCCTCCGACGAACACATCGTCCTCAACGACGAGGTCGTCGGCACCAGCATCGATTTTCACGGCGCCCGGCTGTTTGCGCGCGGGCGGCGCCTTCCTTGAGGAAGATCAGAGCGGGTTCAGTCAGAACGAAAGCTGACACCGACCTGAGCGGGCCCGTGGACTTCCGGCACTCACAGATCGATGTCCTCGCCGACGACCCGGCGCGCTGGCCCGACGACCTGCTTCTCGACGGGCTCACCTACCGCCATCTCGAAGCGAGCCTGCCCGTCCGGGACCGTCTCGCCTGGCTGGCGAAGGGCAGCACCGGATACCTGGCCACAGGTCGTGTCCCGCGACGTGGTGTAGGGGATCAAGCGCTACGCATTCCGGTTCGAGACCCGTGGCGATCTCTGCGGAGACTGCAGCCCACGAAGCATCCCGGTAAGGCGAGTTGGACATCCGATCGGGCATGGTCGGAGCCCCTGGCCTGCGGATTCCGGTGTCTTGATCCCGTACACCACATGGCGGGACGCCATCCTGCCACAGCCCTATGGGCAACTCGCCGCCACTTACACCGCCCAGGGCCACGACGCCGCAGCGCGGGAGGTACTGCTCGCCAAGTGCCGTCGTCAGCGGGCAAGCCAGCCGGTGGCACTGCGCATCTGGTGCTACATCCAGGACTGGACGGTCGGATACGGCTACCGGCCCATGCGCGCGGCTGCGTGGCTCGTGCTCCTGCTGCTCACTGCGATCCTTGCCTTCGCCTCACATCATCCACCCGCAGTGAAGCGGGCCGAGGCGCCCACCTTCAACGCGTTCCTCTATACCCCGGACCTGCTGGTGCCCGTCGTGAGCTTCGGCCAGGAGCAGGCCTTCAACCCGCACGGTTGGCAGCAATGGCTCGCCGCAGCGCTGATCGCGGCAGGCTGGATCCTGGCCACCACGATCGCCGCGGGCCTGACGAGAAGCCTGTCCCGCCAATGACCTCAACTTTGTCCCTCCGGTGATTACGGCGTAATCACTCGTTCCGGCCTTGGCGCGGAACGGCCCGAGTTGAGGTCCAGGGAACCGGAGCAGCCAGGCGGTCACGCATACGGCTGCGGCCCGAGCCAGGCCTGCTGCCGCAGATCGAATAGGACTCCCGGGGCATCGATGTATCAATCGGCATGAAGTGCCACTGGCGAGCCGGGTGTGATGTCACGGGCCGGGGGAGAGGGGACAGGAATCACGCGGGCAACTCCCGATCCGGCTTCAACTTGGCCTAACTAACGTGTCAATCGCTCAGATGATCTAGGACGTTAGTATGGTGTCCCCCATGAGTTCGCCATCCACTTCCAGCGACCGCGAGAAGGTCGTCTCCAAACTGCCGGGATGGCTCCGGCAGAACCTCAAGATCAGAGTCGCCCAGCACGGCATCGACATCCAGACCGCCGTCGAGCAGGGCATCCGAGACTGGTGCAGCCTCGCTTCCACCCTCGCCACTCTCGACACCGCGGCAGCCGACTCCTTCTCCACCTTCCTGCCGCCCGGCCAGTGGGAAGAGTTCCGCCAGATCGCAACGGACCGACGCGTCTCCCTCATCCAGGGCCTCGCACAGTCCGTCCAGCTCTGGCTCGACACGAACCCGGCACCCGACATCCAGCGGCCCGCGATCACCCGCCGCATCGTCGTCTGCAACCAGAAGGGAGGCGTAGGCAAGACCGCCATCACCGCCGGACTGGGCGAAGCATTCGCTGAAGACTCCAACTCCCTGCACTCCGTGCGCGTAGCCAAGGCCCTCACCAAAGCCCTGCGCGCCAGTGAGACAAACGCAGGAGAAGCCGAACCCGCCGACGATCCGCTCGACATCGAGAACCTGCCCGGGCCTGGGATGCGTGTGCTGCTCGTCGACTTCGACCCGCAGTGCCACCTCACCAACCAACTCGGTGCCACCCCGCTGCCGCTGAACGGGGACAGTCTCACCAACCACATGGCGGGAGACCCCAAGGGGGAGCTCCGCGATCTCATCGTCTCCGTTGACGACGACGTCTTCGACGGCCGGCTCCACCTCCTGCCCGCCTGCAACGACGCCTTCCTTCTCGACGTGCGGCTGTCCGCAGTCCGCGCCCGCGAATCGGCGCTCGAGCGAGCCCTCGCTCCGCTCGAGAGTGATTACGACGTAATCATCGTCGACTGCCCGCCCAGCCTCGGGCTCAGCATGGACGCCGCCGCCTACTACGGCCGCCGCCGTGACGCCGAGAAGCCCGGACAGTCCGGGGCCCTAGTCGTCGTCCAGGCCGAGGACAGTTCCGCCGACGCCTACGAACTCCTCACCACCCAGGTCGACGACCTGCGCAGCGACCTGCAGATCGACATCGACTACCTGGGCATCGTCGTCAACCTGTATGACTCCCGCCGCGGTTACATCGCCACGTCCTCCCTTCAAGGCTGGGTCGACATAAAGGATCCGCGGGTGGTCGGGCTCATCGGTGACCTCAAGGAACAGAAGGAAGCCGTCCGCGTGAAGAAGCCGCTGTTGTCCTACGCGCCGAAATCGCAGCAGGCAGTCGGCATGCGCGCCCTCGCCAGGGAGGTCCTGTGAGCAAGGCCGACCAGCTCGGCAGCGGCCGCTTCGGCGGGGGAGTGCGCACCGTCAGCGCACGCCGCCAGGCCGTCGCCGCCGCAACCGGGGTCCCGACAGACGGGATCGCCCCGCCCGCGGAACTCCCCGTTCACCGCATCAGCCCGAACCCCGACAACCCGCGCTCCAACCTCGGCGACCTCACCGACCTCGCGGGCAGCCTCAAAACGCACGGCCAGAAGCAGGCGATCACGGTCATGAACCGTGACGCCTACATCAACGCCAACCCCGACCGCGAGGCCGACCTCGAACCAGATACCACGCACATCGTCATCGACGGCAGCAGCCGGCTTGCCGCAGCCCGCGAAGCCGGCCTTGCCACACTCAAGGTCATGGTCAGCGACGACCAAGGCGGTACCTCCGAGGAACTCCTCGAGTCAGCCCTCGTCGCCAACATCCACCGCCAGGACCTCGAAGAACTGGACGAAGCACGCGCTCTCCAGCGGCTCCTCGTCATCCACGGAAGCCAGCGGTCCCTCGCCAAGCGCCTCCACCGCTCCCAGGGCTGGGTGTCACAACGCCTCGCGCTCCTCAATCTCACCCCCGAACTCCAGGCCAGGATCGGGGAAGAGCCCATCGACCTGCTGCGCGCGATCGGCAACAAGCCCGCCGACCAACAGGCAGCGGCCCTGAACGAGCTCAAAGCAGAACGGGCACGCAAGGAAACCGAGGCCCGGGCCCCCCGTCCGCAGCCAGTGCAGCAGACAGCGGCCGAACCGGCTCCCAGCGTGCCGGAGAACGTCCAGAGTGATTACGGCGTAATCACCAGCAGCACGGCAGCCAACGTCCCGGCCTCAGAGACCCAGACAGAGGCGCAAGACGACGAGCACGAACCCGAACCGGCCGTTCCGGAACCACGCGGCGCCGCCGACCGCCCGCCCAGGACCGACACCGTCAACGAAGACAAGCAGCCGCGCTCACTGCCCTACGACGATCCGCTGTTCATCGCGATGCACCTGACACGGAAGATGGAACAGCCCGCCTTCTTCGAAATGCTGCGTGCCCTGAACCAGTTCGGGCAGAAACTCGACCCTGAACGGTACGCGCAGATCACGGCACTCGCCGACGCCGAGGAAGCGAGCTGAGACGGCGTCACGCTCAACTCGACCGGGAGGAGAAGACACGGAGGTTCTCGCAGCGGCCAGAGGTACATGCGAGCCTGGGCCAACGACCTCAACGAGCTGCTGCCAGCGCGGTCACGGGCCTTGAGGCCCCTCGCCGCAGGTCGGTTGTCCTGGCCGGTGGGTGGGGGAGCGGTACGTGGGTGTGCGCCGGCGCGACCCAGAGACGGCACGCCTGGCCACCGTCCTTGGGTAGCCGATCGAAGAGATCGAGAAGCGGAAGCAGACTCCGCTGCTCGCTGTCGCCTTCGTGTTCCGGGCAGAGGCGAGCCTGATCGTCAAGCAGGCGCAGGCCGCGAAGAAGAAGACGGGCGGCGGGAAGTCGGCCGCGAAGGAGACTGCGGCGAAGAAAGCGGTGCCGCTGCTACGCGGCTCGGTCTGCGCCGCCTACCCCGGCACCCGCCCGGCCTGCTCGCGGACAAGGTGTGACCCCGCAGGGTGGCATCCGCCCCGCACGCGCCGGATGCGCGCGGGACGGACCAACAGTCGCCCACCCCGGCCCTGGTGCAGGAGAAACGCGAGGACATCGTGCCCAAGCCGCCCGTGCCCGGCCCCGCCACCCCTTCCCGCAGCCGCGTCCGTCCGGGATCCTGGAGCCCCGCCCGCCGACCGGACCCCGCCGTCCGACCCCGCCGCGCGCACCGTCCCGGGTGCTGGGCAAGCCCCGGTGAGTTCCTGCCGTCGGCGCTTCCGGTCCCACTGCCGAAGCCACTTCCGTGTCCGACACTGGCGCACCCGGCATCGCACCGCTTCCCACCGTGGCGCGGCGAACGACCTGCGGCGCCACGGCTTGTCCGTCGACGGCGGTCACTGGCGGGGTGAGGCGGGGGATGCGGCCGGCGTGTCAGAGGCACCGCAATAAGGACAAGCTAAGGCACGCGATACGCGGCCGGCATGTCAGCGGCGCCGTTTGGGGCCGGGACGCTCGCACCCCCACCTGGTCCACGAAATGCGTTGTGCCAGTGAAGCTGTCTGGTTCACCTTGAGAACATGGACGATCAGGTGCAGTTCAACGTCTCCGCCCCGTGGAGCTGGAACGCTCGCCACTTCGTAGACCGAGGATGTCCGCGCACAGGTGGAGCCGAGTTTCTCCTCTACTCCGACAGCCACGTGACGGGGGGACTTGAGATCACATGCCACCCCTATGTCCTCACCAACTGTCTCGGCTTTCCTCAGAGCGGGCGACTAGGACCCGTGCTGGCGCTGTACTTCGATGATCATTCTCCCGACCTCGACGTGCAGCCGATGGACAAGACCGACACTGACGGGTGGCTGAACCTGACACTCGATGATGAGATTGCCTGCATCATCTCCCTGGTGACTGAAGTGCGCCTGCGTTCTGGTGGGCCAGTCCGGAGCTTCAAGGGGGAGGAGGATCTCCGAGGAACTCCCCACCTCTACGGCCACCATGTCCCTGAGTGGACGGCGACTCAACGCCCTATTTACCCCACCCCGAAACAGATCGGCCTGGAGTCTTTGGACGGCTGGATGGACCGATACTTCGCGCTGGGGCGCGAAGACGCCGTCACGCTCGTTCGGGCCGCCCGTCAGTTCCGAGACGCACTGTGGGTGGCAGACACCGACCCGGAGCTTGCCTGGCTTCTCCTGGTGTCTGGACTTGAGGTCATCGCCGGTCGGGAAGCGCTTAGAGACGTAGACCCTTCTGAACTGCTGCGGCAGGAACTGCCAGAACTAGCAGCGCAGCTAGTGGAAACAGGTGGCGAGGCGCACCTGGCCGCAGTAGCCCCCCAACTAGTTGGGGTTGTAAGGGCCACTGCGCGCTTCATGTCTTGCGTTGAGCAGTACCTGCCTGGGCCTCCGCCTGTGAGACCGGAAGCGTATGCACAGGTCGGCTGGGACTGGCCGAACCTCAAGAAGAGGGTCAGCCAGGTGTACGGCTATCGTTCGGCGAGGCTGCATGGGGGTGTGCCCTTCCCATCGCCTCTGTGCCAGGTGCCGATGTCGAGCGGGGCAGCTTTGGATGAGCGCCCCTCCGGCCTCGCAGCTGCGGCGGGCAACGCATCGTGGCTCGCAAAGGACCTTCCGATGCACCTGCACACCTTCGGCTACATCGTCAGAGGTTGTCTCCTGCATTGGTGGCAGAAGTCCTCCAGCGGCACCAGTACCGAGGCAAGCGCGATGTCCCCCTCCCCGGTTCTTGAGAGCGATGACACTCGCTGACCGACCGGGGCCGCTTCCCGCCTGACGGGCGCTCGGAAAGAAGGTTGGGACCGCTGCTCCCGCCTGGCGGGACGCACCGCTGATCGCGCTTTCCTTGCAGGTCAGCGTCGTGTGGCGTGGTCTTCATGACCACGGATATCGCGCTGATCACCGCCGGGCAGATGTACCGCTACTACTTGCGCCAGGTCGTTGTCGGCGACGGCAGACGCCCGGCGCGCACGCCGCTCGTCAAGGCTCAGGAGGCCGGTGTCCCGGCGGGTCGTTGGGTGGGCCGCGGGCTCGCTGCCCTCGGCCTGGCCGCCGGGGACGTCGTCACCGAGGCGCAGCTACGGAACCTGTTCGGGGAGAAGGGCCGGCACCCGCACGCGGATCTGATCGAGGCCGACCAGCTGGCTGCGGGCAAGTCACCGAAGGCCGCGTGGAAGGCCGGAGCCCTCGGTCGGCGGGTGAAGGTCACGGGCGTCGACTTCGTCTTCCGTCCGCAGCCGACGATCTACCTGCTGTGGGCGCTGGGTGATGACGAGACCCGGCGGTTGATCGAGGCCGCGCACGAGGGGGCGATCGAGAGAGTGCTGGAGTGGATCGAGGACCAGGTCGCGGTGATCCGCTTCGGCAAGGACGGCGTCTACCAGGTCCGGCCGCCCGGCGGCCTGGTCGCCGCCCGCTTCCGCCGCTGCGAGGCCCGGTCGGGAATGCCGCTGCTCCATGACCATCTGATGCTGTCGGTGAAGGGGCAGCGTCCAGGCGGGAAGTGGGGATCGGTCCACTCGGAGGTCCTGTTCGAGAACACCGTCGCCGCGTCCGCGCTCTACAACGAGACCGTGATGGCTGAGGTGTGTGAGGTGCTGGGGCTGGCCTCCGAGCCGCGCACTGTCACCGCCGGGCGCCGCCCGGTGATGGAGATCGCCGGGGTGCCGCACGAGCTGGTCCGCTGGACCTCACGGCGCAGCGCCCAGATAGCCGCCTGCCTGGCAGACCTGGAGCATGAGTACGTCACCGCTGTTGATGGCGACGGCAACCTGAAGTTCGCGGCCGAGGTCTCCGAGCAGGCCCGCGCCAAGCTGAACCGGATCGCGGCGAAGATGACCCGCCCGCCCAAGCAGCAGACCCGGCCGCTCGCGCAGCTGCGCGCGTGGTGGAAGACGAGCGCGATCCTCACCTCCGGGGTGGCCGTCGATGTCATCAACTCCCTCCTCGAGCGCGCCCGTGCCGCGGCGGCGGCGATCCGGGCCCGGGTCGTCGCTGTGGTCGGCGTCGCCCTGGCGGCCGTTGACGTCACCGCGATGGTGTTCGTGATGAACAAGGACGGCTTCTTCCACCGCCGGCACCTGCTTGCCGAAGTCCGCCGTCATCTCGCTCTCGTCCTGCGCGGCCGCCGCCGCGGACCGGGCCTGGACGAGGACATCGTGGACGCCGCCATCGCCACGCACTGCCTGGACGTCAGCGAGCCGAAAACACTGCGCGGCCGTTTGCCGGCC
Organism: Streptomyces sp. NBC_00271; assembly: GCF_036178845.1. Classification (NCBI taxonomy): domain Bacteria; kingdom Bacillati; phylum Actinomycetota; class Actinomycetes; order Kitasatosporales; family Streptomycetaceae; genus Streptomyces; species Streptomyces sp. NBC_00271. Next base: position 21,576 of record NZ_CP108072.1, read on the forward strand.
TACCGCTTCTACACCGCCCGCTGGCCCCTGGCCGACCTGCCCAGCCGCCGCCGCCCACCGGACGCCGAACCCGATCCGAGCGACCGGCCCCCGGCCGGCCCCGGCGACCCGGACGCGCCCCGCCTGCCTCTGGAACCGGGGGAGTGGGACATCCCGCACGTCCCGCTGCTCTACGACCGCGCGGTCATCGCCTCCACCGTTCTCAGCGCCCGGCTGGATGCCGCGCGCCGCACCGGACGCGCCCTGTACGACGACGTCGTGGTGCACCAGCAGGCCGCGATGCCCGAGCAGTTGCTCCTCTTCGCCCAGGAGCAGCCGCCTTCGGGGGCCTGCCCGGCGGTCGACCTCGCGGCCCTGCGCACCGACCTGGAGGCCCTGGAGCTGACTGCCGACCAGATCGGCCGGATAGGCAGGGCGTTCGCCAGCGTCGGAGACGAAGCGCGCCGACGGGTGCGAAGGCCTGCGCACCCGAACCCGGAGTCTGCGCACCCGAACCCGGGTGGCGCGCCGCGCGCGCATCAGCCAGACGGGCAGAGTGCGCACCGCCCGCACCAGCCGCGCACCGGCCAGGGTCCAGGAGCGCTCGGATGATGCGCACCGGCGCGGTCAGTGCGCACCGACCATTCGCCGTATCGCCTTGGGGATTTGCTGTATCGGCACCGGGGATACGGCGTATCCACCACGGTGAGCACCGCACCGAGGCGCACTTGGTGCGCAACGAGGCGCGATTACCGGCGCGTTCGACGCGCACCAGATCTGGGCGGCGGTGCGCACTACACGGTGGTGGTGCGCACCGGATGCGCACCGACCGCCGCGCGATACGCACCAGGTGCGCATCGGCCACGGAGGGGTTACGCCGCGCGGGCCCGCTCCAGGTGCTCGGTGCGCATCGTCTTCAGGGTGTCGACGGTGTCCTCGCCTTCCTGCCGGAGGACGTTCTCGGTGAACCGGATGATGGTGTTGGCGATGCCCCAGATCGCGCTGGGGACGCACTCACGCGTCCACTCCTCCAGCGTGGCCAGCAGGACGCCCCCGACCTCGTCCAGGGCGAAGGAGTCCGCGCACGGATCGGCATCGGGAGCCAGGTCCGTGACGGGGATGATGATGTCCTCAGCCAGCCGCAGCAGGAGGCCGGTCGGTGCCGGAACGGCGTTCGTTCGATCGATGACGGTGGCAAGGGCGTGCTCGCTGTGGTCCTGTATCGCCAAGAGGTATTCGAAGGCGAGCTCCACCTCTTCGGGGGTCAGCGGCGTGCGGAGCTGCTCCAGGTGCGGCATTCGGATCTCCTCAACAGGCTGGCCGCCGTGCCGATCACGGCGACTGACCTGATGCTCAGGCCGCGCCCCTGTGGATAAAGTCCGGAGATTTCTCCCCCGTCTCCAAACCAGGCCGAACTGGTGCTGTATGGGTTGAAGCGGGCCCCCTTGTCGAGTCTGGTCGGCCCGACCATGACCCCTTGTCCAGTCGTGGTCGGGCCGACCACGCACCCCTTGTCCAAGTTGGCGCGGGCTGCCGCAGCCCGGCATTTCTCCTAGACCGACCTCGCTACCGGCCGCCACCAGGTCGCGGACAAGGGGTGGGTGTTCACGATGGCCGCCACGCGCCCGCAGGAGGGGCATGCAGCAGCCACCGAGCCATCGGGTGGCTCTCCCTCGCGCGGGCGCTCCACCGGCCGTCACCGGGCCGGTGCAGGACGCGAACGCACAAGGGAGAGACCGGATGATGACCGAACACAGGCGCCCGCCGCACCCTGACCGCGCGGCCGACCAGCGCACCACGCGCCCAGCGCCGGGAGGGCTGGCCGGCTGGGCAAGCCGCCGCAGTCTCCTGCCGCCGGCGCTTGCGATCCCACTGCCGAACCCACTTCCGTGCCCGGCACCCGCGCTGACCGCATTTCCCCAGCCCACCACGACTTTTCGGGGCCGTAGCGCGTCGTCACAACCCTCTTCTCTCCTCCTCTCACTGACCAAGCCCTGGGAAATAGGTGGGGGTGGGGTGTCAGTGGTGGAGGCGATCATCGGGTTCAGGGCGCGCCTGGTGCCCTTTGCGGCCGGGCGGGGCCGGCGCCCGGCCGGTGGCCGGCCGCGGACGATGGGAGGGCGGGGCTGATGGCGGGCAAGCGCAAGACGAACGAGGCGGGATCGTCGACCGGCCTGCGCGCCGATGTGCTGCGCGCGCTCGGGGTGCTCAAGGCCGCGACGGCGGATCAGATCCAGCGGCTGTCCTCACCGCACCTGACGTACCGGCATACCACGAAGAAGACTGCGGCTGTGCGGAAGGAGGCGCGCACCGCCTCCCACCGTGGCGCGCTCAACGATCTGCGCAGGCATGGCCTGTCCGTCGACGGCGGCCGCACCCGCGGCGGGGAGGAGGTGCGCCTGCTCACCAAGGACGGGCTGGCCGCTGCCGCGATCGAGTTGGACCGGGGGCCGGAGGAGATGGGCGGCATGCCCAAGAGCGCGGGCCGCTCGGGGGCTTCGCACGCGATGACGGTCAATGAGACGGTCCTGGCGATGATCCGCCCGAAGCCCGACCTGGATCTGGTGGCCGGTGAGCCGGCCGAAGCCGTCGCGGCAGCCCGGGCCTGTGTCGACGCGCCTGACGGGATCGGCAGCATCACCTCCTACGCCACCGAGGTCGCGCTCCCGGCGACGGGCACGTGGAAGAACCCCGGCGTGGGATGTGCGTGGGCCGACATCGTCCTCATCGCCCCGGAGGCGGGGCTGCCGCTGTTGTTCATCGAGGCCGACAACTGCACCGAGGAAGCCCCGGTCATCGCGGCCAAGTTCGACAAGTACATGCGTCACTTCCGCCGCAAGGTGAAGGACACCGACGGCCAGGACAAGCCGATGTGGCGCACTCGCTGGTCCGCGCCCGATCCCCGGTGGGGCGACGCATCGCACCCGCCGGTCGTGCTCGTCTTCCACCAGGTCGGCAAGCGGACCGCGTTGACGCAGATGGAGCGGGTCGCCGACCTTACCCGCGAGCACTGGCAGGGACGGTGGGCAGAGGGCGGCTTCCGTATCTACGACGGGAAGATGCCGATCGTGGCGACCACGCTGGAGTTGCTGTGCGAGCACGGCCTGGCCGGGCCCGCGTTCTGGCGCTTCGGCCGCGAGGGCTACCAGAACCTCTGGGACGCGATCGGCAACCCCCGCAGGGATGCCGCCCTCGCCCGCCGGGCCGAAGACGCGCGGCGCCGCCAAGAACAGGAAGCAGCCGAACGAGAGACTCAGCGCCCGGTGTGCGGGGACTGCGGGCAGAAGTTCACCGACGACCGGTGGAAGGCCAGCACCACGGTCGGCTGGGGCCGCGCGGACAGCCACCCGCACCTGTGCGACGACTGCAAGACGCGGGCGATCGAGGCGGAGCGGAAGGCGGAACAGGCCGAACACGAGCGCCAGGAGCAGGAGCGCCAGGAGCCGGAGGTGGCGCAGGCATCGAAGGCCGGCGGCTGGCTCGGACGCTGGCGCAGCTGACCTGGCAGCCTCCGGGCACCCGAGGGCTTGCCCAGGGCCGCCTGGGCAAGCCCGCGTTGTCGGTGGCGGCTGCGAGGCTGGAGGGCATGGACAGCGACGATGAGCAGCTGCTGCGCGGCCGGATCTACGGAGCCGACCACGAACACCCGGGCCCGAAGCCGGGACGGCGCTACGCCGAACTGGTAGGCGGGCCGCTGGACGGACTGCTGCTCGACATCACCGGCTGGAGGCCGGAGGAGATCGACGACGGTGTCTCCCTCCTCACGGAGCTCGGACAGTTCGGCCCCGGGGGCCGGGCGCTGTACGACCCGCGCCCCGGCGACCCGGCCCGCTGGGACTGGGGCGGCGACAGCCCCTGATCACCCGCACTCGGTCGGGTGAAGACACCGCCGCGGCGGAACCCTCCCCGGGCGCCCGGGCGTAGTGCCGTACATGAACCCGATCAACGAGGTGCACGTGAGTGAGCCGGGCCTGGTCGTCGTCGACGTCGCGGCCGCCGACGACGACACCGCGCTCGCTTTCCAGCAACTACTTGCTGAGCGGTGGGCGACGTCGCCCGCACAGAACACGACCCACGATGTGGGCCAGCCCGGCGTACGGCTGCGCTGCTACCTCGACATGTGGCAGGAGCCCAACGGGTAGTGCCGGGCAAGACTTCCACAGGCGCTTCGCACCCCGGCCAAAAAATCTTGAGCATCAGAGGCAGCACTCGGGCCGCTCGTTCGACTTCCTGGTGTGAACACTCTCGTAGAGCACGGGACCGGCTGGTTGGGGCCCGTCCTTGCGCACCCCGGGTTCTGGGTGCCGTTATGTCTGCTCGCGGCTCTTGCGTCTGCTGCTGCTTTCCTGGCGGAATGGCAACGCAGAGCCACCCTGATCGCGCTGGTACGCCACGCTCCTGGCGGCACTGTGGTGGTCCAGGAGCGTGGGCGCGGGGGGCCTGCCATGCAGGTGCATGTCGGAGCGCCATCAGAAACGGATCAGGGGGAAACAGGTGTGACGCGACGAGGCCAGGAGAAGGTGCAAGCGGTCTCCGGTTTATGGGAGCGGGAAGCGATCGGCCTGACGCGCTACGCCGTGGTGCGGACTGGCGGGGATCAGGCCGCAGCCGAGGATCTTGTGCAGCAGACGTTCATGGCCGCCTTTCTCCAGTGGGAGAAGTCGCTTGCCGACCTGAGCGTGGAAGAGCGCCGCAACTGGCTGCGCAGTGTGTGCCGCAGAAGGTGGATCGACGGCATCCGGCGGGAGACGCTGGGAGATCGGTTGCACGCCGACGTGGAGCGGCTGTACGACTGGGTCAGCCCTGATCTGGCCCACGCCGTCATCGCGCGGGACGACCTGGACCGCTGCTGGCAGGTGATCCGCGAACTCCCGCCCAGGCGCAGGGAAGTGGCCCTGCTGTACTTCATTGAGCAACAGTCCGTGCTGCGCATCGCGGAACTGCTGGGGATCCAGGCGTCGGGAGTACGCAAACACGTGTCCAAGGCCCGCCAGGCGCTTCGTGAGGCCGTAGGCGGACTCTTGGAAGCTGAATCAGTCGAGGCGGGCGCGTCGCGAGAGGGAGAGGGGGAGCAGGTATGACGGAGAACGAGCAGGAGCGGACCCTCGACACCGATGTTCTGATCGGGCACATGCTGCACCAGACCGAAGCCGTGGTGGACGTTGATGAGCAGAGCCTGGCCCGACGTAAGACACGGCTGGTCGTCCAGATGATGATGTCCCTGCCGAAGGAGGAACGGCGCGGGAACCGTCCGCAGAGCGCTGACCAACCGATCCGGCGCGAGGCAGCACGCCCTCTCAGCGAGGTGGTCTTCCTGACCGTCGCGGAGGTGGCCGCTGTCATGCGGGTCTCCAGGATGACGGTCTACCGCCTGGTTCACTCCGGTCACCTTCCCGCGATCCGTGTCGGACGCTCGTTTCGCGTTCCCGAGCAAGCGGTCCACGAGTACCTGCGAGAGAACTTCACGGAGAGCATCGAGTCCACCGATCGTCCGTGACGTGCGCTCACCGGGAGAAGCCAGGCTGACGGGTCGTTGAAATGCGCGGCTCTGCGCAGGAGCACCAGCCGCCGTGGTCGGGCCGACCACGGCGGCGACCATGACCGCGGTCGGGTCAGCGCAGGCGGACCACGGTGACGACCGCGTGCCGGGTGGTGCCTGCCACGACCTCCACCACGGCATCGCCCCCGGCGGGCGTGAAGGAGTCGCCGGCCTTCGTGAACGCACGCCCGGTCTGGGGGACCAAGCGCGGGGCGACGACGGAGGAGAGCGCGGTGGTCAGCCGCTGGGACAGCGCTACGCGTCCGTCGGGCAGCCGTACGGCGAGCATCTTCGGGTGCCGGGCGGTGCCGGTGAACCCGACCACGGCCGCGTCGACCGTGTCCGCGTGCCTGATCTTTGCCCACACCCGGCCTGCCCTGTAGGCCCCTCGCAGCGGCTTCGCGACGATTCCTTCCACGCCCGTTCCTTCGAGGGTCTCGTACCAGAGCAGGGCCTCGTCCAGGTCGGTGGTCGACCACACCGGCACGATCGGCGGGCCTACGCCGGCGAGCACGTCCAGGAGGACCTGGCGGCGCTCCGTGTACGGGCGCGGGCGCAGGTCGGGGGAGCCCGCCGCAGGGTGGGCCAGGACGTCGAACGCCACGTACGTGGCAGGGTGCCGGGCGGCGAGTTCCCTTGCGCGGCGGGGGCTGGAGAGCGCGCGGGACTGCGCCGCCTCGAAGCTGATCCGCGCGTTGCCGTCGTCGTCGGCGAGGTACACGACCGCCTCGCCGTCCAGGATCACGCCGGGCGGCAGGCGCATGGCGGCCACGGCCAGATCCATCCAGACCGCGGTGACGTCGCGGCCGGTCCGCGACTGAAGCCGGACCCCGTCCTCGGTCCGCCACAGCACGGTCCGGTGGCCATCGACCTTGATCTCGTAGGCCCATGGGCCCGTCGGTAGCTGCGTCACGGGGCGGGCCAGGGCGACGTCTACGGGCCACTCCACAGGATCAGCCTGCGCCCCTGGGGCACCGGCCGCCTGCTGGTGTACTCCCGCGCTGCCAGCAGACGGTCCGGGCGGCGCAGCTGCTGCGGTACGGCCGCGTCGCCGCACGGCTCGACCCCGGCCGTGTCGTGCGCGGGCTCTGAAGTGGTCTGTGGTGCTCGACCCGGGGCTCTCTACCAGCGGAGCCGCGGGTTCTGTGCCCGCCATTCGACAAGGCGTTCGTAGGCCGCTTGCGCACGTTCGACGTTGCCGCCGAACGCGCCTGCTCGGAGCAGTGGCCAGTTTGGTGTGAGTTCGGCTTTGATCGTGTTGGCGATGCTGGTGTCGTACTCCCAGTGCGCGTCGTCGATGAACTGGCTGATCCATGGGAGGCGGGTGTGTGTGTCGTCGTCCATGGCGATCAGCGAGGCGAGGAACTCGAAGCGGGTGCAGGCGGTCTGGTAAGCCGTGTCGTCGGGTTCGATGACCTGCAGCGGTTCACGTGCTTCCTGCCGCAGCAACGCGCTCTGCGGGAAACGCCGGACCTGCCTCTCCGGCGAGGGCATCACGGAGTTGAGGTCGGCTGCCAGGATGCGGACGGGGTTGAGGTAGACGGCCGGCGGTTGCGTACGTGTCATGCCCCACAGGGTGTTCCAGGTGGGCTGGGCCAAGATGGTCGCCAGGAACTCCTCGCGACGGCTGATGACGGCGGTGACGCCCATGGTCCAGGTGGCCAAGAGCGCCGGGTAGTGCCTCAGTGCCTCCAGCGCTTCGTTGAAGGCGCCGGAGAAGCTGCTGCGCATGCGGGTGAGTCGTTCGACGGCGCGTAGCCACAGGGCGTCATGGGTTCCGTCGTCGTGGAAGACCCCGTGGGCCAGAAGGTGCAGCAGGACGTCGCAGTCGGCCCGGTAGCCGCGCACGCTCTCGTCGAAGACGGGGCCGCCCAGAGGACGCGCCGCTGCTGCGGTTCTGTCGAGGATGTCAGTGACGGTCTGGTGGACGAGGTCGGAGGCCTCGATCCTGCGCACCGGGTCGGGCAGGGCACGCTTGAGGCGGGTGACGGCAATGTCGCGGGTGACGTGCGGGGTCGCCATCCGGTCCAGGGCCTCGAAGCGCCGCTCGAGGTCGGTGAAGAGTTCGTCCGCCGTCATGCCCTCGATGACGGCGGCGCTGTGCTGGGCGGTCAGGCGCTTCGCGGCTTCTCCGAGCGTGCTGAAGGACGACCAGAACATCGGATACCGGCGGGGACGCACGCCTTCCAGGGCCCGGACGAGCGCCGTGTCCCAGTCCGCGGACCAGCCGCAGATGATCAGCCCGTATTCGTCCAGGACCCGCTTGAGCAACTCTTGTTGTTCCGGCTCGTAGGTCTCCAGCTCGTCCACCGTGTTGAGCTGGTCCAGAGCGGCGTAGTCGCCATGGAGCTTGATCACCGTCACCGGGGCGTGGGGGAGCGGCATCATCCCCGCGATCTGGCCCGGCCGGCTGATGACCTGGGGCGAGATACCCGCCTCTTCCAGAGCCCGCTCGGTGAGCCGGTCGAAGTTGGTGGTCAGGATGACGCGGACACCTCCCCGCTTCACCAGCTGGGCGATCGCGTGGTGGGCGGGAGTGGGACCCTTCGCGCCCGGCTCATCGTCTTCCTGGGGCTGGAAGTACCGGGCGAGCTGCGCCTGGCGAGCGGCTGCCGTGGGGGCCACAGCGCCCAGAAGGCCCGAGTACCCGAGGACGTCGTCGTAGTGCTGCGCCCACCAGCCGACCGGGTCGGCGACCGCCTTCTCGGCGGCATCGGCGTCGTTGGGGTCCTGCATGGCGGCGACGCGGCCGACGAGGTCTTCGACGATGCCCCATCCGGTCTTCACGCCGGACGGCAGGGAGATCCCGGACCCGAGCAGGAGCGCGTATACCCCCGGACTGGCGTGGACGTTCAGGGCGAGCGCAGTCTTGGCGTCCAGGATGCGGCCGGGCGGTACCAAGAGAGGCGCCTGCGCGGGGGGCTCTGGCGCTGTGCCGTCGGTTTCCATGGGAGGAACTCCTTTCACGGGCGACGCTCCGAACGCGTTGTATCGCCCGTTCGCGGAACACCCTACCACCCTTTATCGTCGTCATGACGATAAAGGGTGGTAGTCCGTCGCCCTATGCGGCCGACGGGGAAAACCGCTGCCGCCGGGGACAGTTGGCCTGCCATCATCAGGCAACAGCGCAACCAGGCGAGGAGCGATGGCCAACTTCGCATTCGGCTCGAACGACTACAGCGTCAACATCCGGGCACAGCACAACGTCAACTTCTTCCCGGGCTGGGACACGCACCGTCTCGCCCTGACCTTCGAGGTGACCGGACTCGGCAACTACACCGTGGACGCGCCGTTCCTCGTCTCCGGCACCCTCTGGGCGCACGAGACGCCAGGCCCCGCGAGCTGGATCGGCGTCCTCCACACCCCGAGGCCGATCGGGCTGAAGTCCTTCGCCACGAGCCTCACGCTTGAGACGAGCGTGACCGACCGGCAACTGCACGGCTTGGAGAAGACGCGGGCGGGCAACGACCTGACCCTGCGCGCCGAACTCTCCCTGACCGCCCTGGCAGAGACAAAGCACTGGCCCGTCGCCGACGACCAGGAGATCATCCGCGTCCCGCACGCGACGTGGAGCAACGCCCTCACCCAGCTCGATGCCGGCGCCTTCGTCGACGTCCTCATCCCGATCACCACCGTGGAGGCCCGGGCCATCGCCGCACGACGGATCCGCGAGGCCAAGACCGCCATCCAGGGCCAGCGCTACGAGCACGCCGTGACCCTCGCCCGCCAGGCCCTCGACGCCGTACGCGACGCCTGCAACACCGTGAACGTCAACGCGCGGGCGCTGTCGAAGACGAAGAAGGACGACCGGGACCAGGAGGAGCGCTGGGCGGTGCTCACCCAGAGCGCCTACCACCTCTTCAGCGGCGCCCCGCACGACGACGCGGGCAACACCGAGAACTTCAACTGGACCCGCGCCGACGCAGTTGCGGCAGTCGCCACGGCTGCCGGCCTGCTCGCCCGGCTTGAGGATCGCCCGTAGCGGGCCGACGACCGCACAGCCTGCCGTCGGCCATGCTCCGGTCCATTCGTCCGCTGTCAGCGCGACTGGATCCAGAGGCCGCCGTACGCGACGACGGCGCCGCCGACCGCGGTTGCGGCGCCTCGGAGCAGATGCAGCCCCGCCTCGTTCCGTAGCTGCCGGGCACGCCGGACCCACCGGGCTTTCGAGGGCGTTGGGAGGGGTTCCGGGTCCGGGCTGTTGCCCATACGCTCGGGCTTGGACATGAGCTTCTCCTTCGTCGGGGATGTTCGGTCCTCTGCAGACGGCTCCCTGGCCACCAGGGGGCCGTCGCCGTTTTCGACGACAGCCGTGCCGTGTTGGTAGTGCAGCGCAAAGAGCCTGATGAGGCAGCACAGCGCGAAGAAGCATTGATGGTGCTGAAGAAGTGAATCGTTCAGTGATGTGCACTGTTCTTCGCTGAACTTCAGCGATTTTCACCGAACTTCAGCACTTCACGCTTAGCCTGATGTGCCGGGGGCGTGATGGTCACGGCATGGCAAGGCGGTGGGGCATGAGCGGCGTCGGAGAGACCTACCAAGCGGAACTAGAGACGTCGGCGGCGGAGCTGCGCAAGCTGAGAGGCCACCTGTCTCAGCGGCCGGACCTGAAGCAGATAGCGGCCATGGCTGGCGTGTCGACGGCAACGGTCAGCGCCGTCTTGAACGGTAGGACGCACCCGGGGTCGGAGGTGTACATGGCCTTGGTCCGAGTGCTCCTTACTTTTGACACGGGCGACAAGGCACCCCTGAACCATCCGGAGATTCCGCTCTGGCGCGAGCGCTGGCGTCGCGTTCAGGAGCTGAAGGAGCACCACAAGACCCGTTCTCCGAGACGAGCTTCCCAAACCGCAGAGACCGTGAGCGCTGATGGGCTCGCAGAACAAGTCGTACTTTCCCTCATGCGCCGCGGTGAGCGGATCCAGATGTTCCCTATGGCAGAAGGGCTTGAGGGAGTCTGGGATGTGGCCTTCTCGCCGGACGGCCAGCTCATCGCGACCGGTCACGGCCTCCGGACTGTTCAGCTCTGGGACACCATCGCGCAGCGGCGCTCGGGTGGAGCGCTTGTAGGCGGACACATCGGGCAGGTACAGGCGGTCCGGTTCTCGCCCAACGGCAAGCTGTTGGCGAGCGGCAGCGCGGACGGACGGATCATGCTCTGGGACGTTTCTACCGGGCACAGCATCAGCCCGCCTCTGCCTGTCGGTTCAGGCGAGGCTTGGACGATCGCGTTTTCCCCGGATGGACGACTTCTTCTCGGTGCCGGACGTACCGTGCGCGTCTGGGACATCACCGACCCTGAACAGCCTGAAGCCGTGTCGAAACTCGGAGGCAGCCTCAGCGCCGGCCTCGCGGTATCCACAGAGGGACTTCTTGCTACTGGGCACTCCGGCGGTGCAGTCCAGATATGGAACCTGGAAACGCTGGCGAAGGACGGCGCTCCCCTGCACGGCCACGCTGGAGACGTCACCGCCGTGGCGTTCTCACCTGACGGCAAACGGCTCGCCACTGCGAGCCGAGCAGTACAGCTGTGGGACATGGACTCGCGCAACATGTCCGGCGAGCCCTTTACTGATGCCAACGGCATGATCCATGCGGTGTCCTTCTCACCTGACGGTCTTCTGCTCACCGCTGTTGCCCATGCAGACCCTCAAGGCTCGCGTGTTGCAGATGATGGTGATGACGACGAAGGCGAAGAGACCCTCGCCCCGGTCGACACCATCCACGTGTGGGAATCCTCCTCAAGGCAGGTTGTCTGCGATCCCCTAATCGGTCACACCTCGAGAATTTGGGGCGCTGCCTTCTCCCCCGATAGTCGCCTATACGCGACGGGTAGCGCAGATGGACAGCTACGACTGTGGATCATGCCAACGTCTCGCGCTTAGCAGCCACCTGCGCATACCCCTACACCCGCGGCTGACGGACAGCTATGCCCACCGCATCCCGATCGCGGACAGCTGCTCCACCCGCTCCGGCGTGAGCGTCGCAGCCCGGGAACGTTGGTTACCGATCCAGGCGCCCAGCTTGATCTGCCGCTCCACATGGTCCCCGCCACCGTCACCGCCGATCACGATGGTCTCTACGTGCTTCCTGGGCACCTGCAGGTGTCCCTCGCGCTCGTAGAACTGCTGGGCGGCGGTGAAGTTGAGTGCCCACTTGTCGGCCTGCGTACGGCGCGGCTTCGGCTTCTCCTCCTCGGTCGCGGGCTCGATTCCGAGGACCTGCTCGCACATCCACTGCTGCACGGCGGTGAGCTTGTCCCAGCCCAGACGCTGAGCGCGCACCCACCGCCCGAGATCCTCAGACTGCACCAGCACCTCGCCCGGCTCGGTAGGCAGTTCGCCGCCCTGCTCCAGGTGCTGCCGGGTGAGGTGAAACGCCCTCTGCCACTCCACCGGCCAGGTGGGACACCACGACGGGTCGATCTCCTCCAACTGCTCCCGCCGGTCCTCCGACAGGGCGCCGGCCGACGACCCCACGGGCAGCCCCTCGGCACGCCGCTGCTCGATCTCGGCAGCCTTCCGAGCGGCGGCCCGCGCGTTCTTCAGAAAGATGCCCACCTTCGCACCCTGGTAGGTGGCGTCCAGCGGCGCCAGGAGGTGGCCGTGTTCGGCAGCCCACCCGCGAACGGCAGCAAGGCCCTCCTCCCACGCGACGTCGAAGTGCGACCACACCATGCCCAGCTTCTCCAGCTGCTCGACACGGTCCTCGTCCAGCGTCCCGCGGGCGTAGAACCGCCTCGCATCGGCCACCCATTGCCCCAGCGGAAAGTTGGCCAGCGAGGCCGGCCACCCCGCAGCCTGAGCCTCGTGTGCCTTCGGCACGCGGAACGTGAACGGCACCTTCAGGTCCCCGTGCTCGCGGGCGTAGATGACGGAGGCCTCCACGCCCCGCCTCCAGTGCTCGTGTTCCGGGTTGAGGACCCGCAGGTTGATGAACGCCGCCAGCTGCGCCGGGTCACGCGGCGTGGAGAACTTCAACAGCGCCTTCGCCGGAGCCGAAGCCCCGCCCTCGCCCGCACCCTTCTCCTTGCCCTTCTCGCCCTTCTGGACGGGCTTGTAGCGGCTCGGTGCCTGCTGCTGCGCCAGCTGCTCCACGATGCGGGCGTCGTGCGCCCTGAGCGCCTCCAAGAGCTTCGCCAAGCCGCCGAACGCCCGGGAGGTCAGCATGTTGTCCGCCGTCTCCCCAGGGCCCAGCAGCACGGGCACCACGAGGCTGGCCATCTTGCCCTCGCCCGGCTGCATCCGCAGCGCGCGGCCCACGGCCTGCACGAGGTCGGGCATGGAGCCGCGCACGTCGGCCCAGTAGACGGAGTCGCAGTTGCGGGTGTCGACGCCTTCACCGAGAACCTTCACCGACCCCAGGTACGCCTTCTCCACGACCGTGCCGTCCGTGGCGATCCCGTCGGCGAACTCCCCGAGCACACGCCGGCGGTGGAGCGGCTTGTGCTCCCCGCACAGCCAGTCCGCCCAGACCGTGGCCGGGTACAGGTCGGGGTCGGCCTCGCGCAGCTGCGCGGCGACATCGGGCAGGCCGGTCGCGAAGGCTTCGGCCTCCTTCACGACGTGGTGGAACACCAGCGTGCGCTTGAAGTTCTCCTCCGAAGACGCCTTGACCAGCGCAGTCTGGAGCGCAGCGAGCCGGGCCCCGCGCACCTGGTCCGACCGCCCCTCGACACCGAGCAGCACGGCGGCCTGGAACTGGGTATCGGTGACGTCCACGCACACCACCTGGTACGGCGCACAGATGCCCCTGTCGATCGCATCCGACAACGTCAAAGTGAAACACCTGCTGCCGAAGGACCCGTTGGGGTCGTCATCCATCGACGCCACCAGCTCACCCGGCGCGCCGCCCGGCTCCTGGTCCTCGTCCAGCTGCCACAACCGGGGCGTGGCCGTCATGTACAACCGACGCAGGGACGGGATCCGGGTGTTGTCGTGCACGACCGCCCACGGCTTCCCGATCCGGCCCGAAACCCTGTGCGCCTCGTCCACGACGATCAGGTCCCACCCCGCAAGGCCCCCCTGATGCGCCCGCTCCAGCGTGCCCAGCCCGAGGCTGGCGTACGTGGCGAACAGGGTGACCTTGTCCAGGTGACGGGTCCACTCCACGAGCTCGTCCACGTCCGTGGTGTTCGGGAAGGACACCTCCTCCCCGCGCAGGGACGACACCCCGATCATCGGGCCCGTGCGACCGCCAGCGCGCCAGGAAGCCTCGGTCTGGGCAAGCAGATCCAGGGAGGGCACGAGCACCAGGACCCGGCCCGCGTGGAGCTCCTCAGCGCTCCGGGTGGCCACGAGGCTCTTGCCGGATCCGGTAGCCATGATCACCTGAGTCCGGAGGCCACCCTCCGGCACAAGAGATCTTGCGGGCAATTCCAGGGCTCGCAGTACCGCGTCAACGGCTTCTCGCTGGTGGGGACGGAGTTCCATTGCTGCCATTCCGATCTGCCTTCTCCTGTAGGTCGGTGGGTGTCCTCACGCGGCAGGGAACGGGAAACCTGCACGTAGGCGTGGTGCGATCGGCTACGGTGATGCCACCCGTGACCGGATCACCGGGACCGATCAGGTGAGAGGAAGCGTGATCCGGAGGGCTCACACCCCCTCAGTGGTGCCGCTATCTGATTCCAGAGTCTATCTCTTACTTCAAAATGAAGCAGCAACTACCGGGAAAATCCCCCGAACGTGGCGCGATCCCGTTAGTCTGGCCCTATCGGAATCAGAAAGAAGCCTGACGGGAGGTCACGCGATCATGATCCCAAGTCCACCCTTGACCCTGCGTCTTCACGCTGTAATGACTCTCCGTCACCTCCAATCCTGCTCCCCCGATTCGGCCCGCCCCCACCCCCTCACTGCTGCCGCTTTTCCCGCCATTGCCCACCGCGTGCGGGACTTGAGGGGCTGGAGCGCAGCGGAGGCCCCGGTGCCGGGCGCGTGCGGTGCCGGCCGCAACGCGGCCGTGGCCCGTGGAGCGCAGCGGAGCGGAGCCCAACTCGTGCGCGCAGCGCACGAGTTGATGCCGGGTCACGCAGTGACCCGGCGGGCACTCACGCGGGCGGGAGCGCAACACCTGTGCGCAGCACAGGTGTTCGCTTGCATATCGCGAAGCGATATGGT